>NZ_WBYO01000020.1:0-1629 GCF_013283345.1 Marinobacterium sp. xm-d-564
GTCTATGTGGTGTCATACCATCGGGCAGAACCAATAAAACAAGGGGTTTCATGCGCCTCGGTGTCACAATGGCGGTGACATAGGCCCCCTATCGGTCACTTTTCGGTGGCCCAGAGGGTACCCACGGGGGGGAGGCCGGGAAGGTTGACGTAGATATACCTACTCAGATTTTTGACCCATTTTTAGGTGCCCCCTTAAGGTACCCTGACATAGGCACAAGGAGTCGAACCTTGACTTTCAGTTTTGGAGACTGATGTGCTTCCCTTACACTATACCCATACAGGAGATTGGAGTGGTGGGGGCTGGCTGCCCCTGGCTACCCCTCATGCTCATTAAGCAATCTTTAGCAGCACCTTAAGGTACCCATTAGGTTCTCTTTAGCAGCACCTTTAAGGTACCCCTAAAGGTACCCTCTATATATACTATATAAGGTAATCTTCAGGGGCATCTTTACTTCTAGGGTGTCGGGTAATCTATCATGTTGGAAATCCATGTCTTTTCAGAGTGCCCAGAACGACGACCAAAAGGGTCTATGGCGTTCTCCATAAACCTCTCCAACTCCTTGTCGAGGGCATCCTGTCTGATCTGTTCGATCCCCTGTTCTTCATCTCTGGCCATGCTCTCGACCCAATAGGCGATAGCGATAGACAGAGCATCGAGGCGGTCGTCATGTCTCAGACAGCCCTTCTCTTTGGTGATCCTGGTCATCTGGTAGATCAGCATCTTGGATTGACGTACTGACTGCTCGTACTTCATGGCAGTCCGGTAGTCCTCCTCGATCACCTCAGGGGCGATTACCAGCTTGTGGTTCATCATCACGGGTTCGAGGGTATCGATGATGCGACGTTCCTTCTGGGTGGAGTGTCTCACCTCTTCGATCTGGCATCTATGGATACCGGCCATCACAGGCTTTAGGAGTTCCACGAACATACCATCACCGAAGTTGCTTTCGACGACCACATGGTTCACCTTGTGCTTCTTGGCGATGTGCGAGAGTTCCACCAGAGTGTCCTTGTCGTAGCCACCCTGCAGGCCACCCGCTTGGGGCACGTAGAGGTACCCGTTGATCATCTTCACCACCGCATAGCCGGTCTCGTCAGCGCCCCTACCAGAGGGGTCGATAGCGAGCACCGAGCCAGTGAAGTCTGCGGTGATGTCTCCGACGTTCATCGGGGGATACATCTTGTCTCCACGCATGGCGACGTTGGGGAGGTCCTTGTACTGGCGTTCCTCAATGGGACCCCACTGCAGTTTGAGAGGGGCAGTTTCGAGGTCCATCGGCATGACGATCAGATCGCGTACCTTCAGGGGGAACCTTTCGAGGTCACTGAGGGCGGTCGAGAGCATGAACTGCATCGCGAACCCGGCTTTGCCGTAGGAGGCCTCACGCTCGATCAGGTCAGCATCGTCAAAACGCTTGGGATCGGTAGGCTGTCCTTCGTCATACGGGAGTTGCTTGATGTATTCGGCCAGAGTGTCACCGTACATCTCCCGCATCTTCTCGTTTGGCATCCGAGCGGGCCAGATTTGGACCTTATAGCCACGATCAGGCAGCTTGGAGTACAGCGAGTCCTCGGTCTGAGGGGTCCCTAGAAAGACCACACGGGAGCCGGAGAGTGGCTTGAGGAT
>NZ_WBYO01000021.1:0-1377 GCF_013283345.1 Marinobacterium sp. xm-d-564
ATATGATCCAGCGGTAGACCTCGAGGAAATCCTGGCCTTCGGAATGGATCACTACAGCCTCGAGGATTGGAAGATCATCGACACCCCTTCAACCGGAGCCTGACCCATGAATGACCGCTACCGCATCACCATTCAGAACCCGATGTACTCCCTCGAGGTCTTCGTGTGGGACCGTGAGAAAAAGGAAGTCCTTTTCTCCACCCGATACCGGGAGTTCACCATCGAAGAACAGCGAGCCGCCAAGCAACGCTGCGCTGATTTCCTCGACAACCACCTGTCCCAACTGACCCTCGATTTCGGAGAATAACCATGCTCGACCACCTCGAAGACATCCTGACCATCGAACACGAAGACCTTTCTGCAGAAGACCTCGAATGCTGCAACCGCTGCGGCGACATGGTCGAAGAGACTTCCTTCGCTGGCTTCTGTGACCACTGCCACGACGACACCTACGCATAGGAGAGAACCATGCAAGAACCGATCCAACAAAATACAGTCGAAGGTCGCGATACTCGCCTTGCCCTCATGGTCATTTCTGATGTACGAAGCGCACGGCAAGACCTCAGCCTCGTTATTCAGTCCGCCCTTACGTCGCCAGCACATAAGGCAGGCCTTGCCGCCAGTATTGCCCTCCTCGAGAAGATCGAAAGCGACCTCGAACGAGATTATGTAGTGTAACACATTTGTGACACCCTTCCCCTTTCGAAGGGGTTACCAAAAGAATAGGAGACAGTATCAGAATGCCACGGTATAACCACGACCACTCGCAAACCGTGAATGATCTGCAGCAGGCCCGCGATCTGATTGAGCAGCGAATCTTTGAACTGAAAGAACAACCCAAACGTAAGTGTTCCGTAATCTGTAAACTTACCCTTGTCTCTATCGTGATCGCGATAGTTCTAAAGACGAAGGTCACCTAAGGAGGTAATGATGCCCTCATCACCTGAAACACGAACAGCAATTCGCATCCTCGAAGCATTCAAGGCTGTGGACCCTGACATCACCTTGCCGTCCATGCTTGCCTTCCTCTACTACGTCGAGACAGACGGTCAGGCGGGCAACCAGTACGCAATGGAACAGCGTCTGGACATGTCCGGTGCCACTGCCCCAACAGCCTCACAGATCAAGAAGATCTACGAGGACGAGAAGGTGCTGTTCCAAGAGAACGCAGCTTGCACTCTCTACGGGGCTAGCGATGCAGTCACAGCCTTGGCTCACGACCCTGACACTGGCCTACTGCATGTCGGCACCAGTGCTGGACGTTCAGTCTTCCAAGGACTTCGCCGTGTCGCAAACACTACAACCGCTGTCGGGACTGCTATCAGTGCAGTCGATGGCCTGATTGCAGAGGAGTAATCCATGACAGTTCTAGTGAGT
>NZ_WBYO01000022.1:0-1218 GCF_013283345.1 Marinobacterium sp. xm-d-564
AGGTCATATATGGTCCGTCCCGCGTTATGCAAGATAAAAGTACCAATGGTTAAGGTGAGCTGCAGTCATATATCCGGCTTTTGATGAAGATCTCTTTCTTCTAGCCCCAATGGATTCTGCATACTTCCTGCTTAATCAGACTCGCGGCTTCGTTGAGCCATAGACCTTGCCAAGCTGTTGGAAGTATAGGTCTTACCTGTTTGCCATCTATCTACTTTTCTCTTAGCAACTCGAGATTAACGTTAATTGGTTAGACTGAGTACTTTAAAGCTCAGTCGAACTTCTGTTTTAGGCCGCTAGGTAGTTATTGCCATCCTGCAATATTTTCCAAGCAGTTCTAACATTCTTATTGGCCACCGCTACAGATGCCACATTCACATTTCGACGTCGTGCAAGGTCTGTAATCCAGTTACTGCGGTAGTCGTTATGCTTAGGCGATGTCCTGACTACAGCTCTACCACCATGTATCAACAACGATCGTAAATATTGATCACCACGTTTACTGATACCTAATAGCGTCGATCTGCCACCGGTTGAGTTCTGTCTTGGTACCAACCCTAGATACGCTGAAGCCTCACGCCCATCTTTAAATGCACTTCCGTCACCTAAGGTCGCCACTAATGCAGTTGCAGCCATGGGTCCAATACCGGGTATGGTTTGCAAACGAACACATCGTTCATCCTGTCTGGCTAATAACTCAATCTTTTGATTAAAGCTCTCTACCTGCTGATCTACCGTGATCAGTGCACTGTAGAGATTCTGAAGTAGTTCTCTAAATAAAATTGAAAGCTCTCTGTTATCGCTATCGATAATGGACGGCAAACTTCTTCGCAAGATCGATATACCTTGCGGAAGCACAATACCGTATTCAGTAAGTAAACCTCTTATCTGGTTCGACAGAGCCGTGCGATGAGCGACAACTAGGCTACGCGCTCGATGAATACTCTGAATATCTTGTTGTGCTGTATCTTTAGGCGATACAAAACGCATATCCGGCCGTTGCGATGCTTCACATATTGCCTGGGCATCAAACGCATCATTCTTGTTCGACTTTACAAACGGCTTAACAAACTGGGGAGCGATTAGCTTTACCGTATGCCCCATAGCTGTGAACTTCCGAGCAAAATGATTTGCTCCACCACAAGCTTCCATAACTACTGTGCAAGGCTGTAAGTTCGATACGTATTGAATAAGCTTCGATCGATTTACCGGCTTTGA